>NZ_JBFAKG010000004.1:209475-213523 GCF_040655595.1 Saccharopolyspora sp. NPDC050389 | reverse complement strand
TAGCAGTGACCCCAACGCCACCGGCAGCAAGTACGGAGTGTCCACCACCGCCTACATCGACCGGGACCTGGGTGACCACTTCGCGTCGAACGGCAGAACTGCCCGCGGTGCCGCGAGGACACCGCCGATCCCCAGGCAACGGCCAGCCGGGTGTTCACCGCGTGGGTGTCGCATTGAACCCGGCCCCGGCATCGCCGTGGTCCAGCCGAAATCCGGTGACCGGTGGTTGCTCGTGATCACGAACCGCGCGGGTGGACGGCAAGGAGCACCGTGCCCCGCTCGGCGGCTGACAGGGAAATTCGCGTGATCTTACGCTGCCAGCTAGATCATCTGATCGGGGCGCCCGCACTCGCCTGCACTCGCGATGTCGTGCCGTATGAGAGGAGTTGCACGTGACCGCTCTTGGTCTCCACCGGGACTTCCTCCCGCAGTACGCCCAACTGGACGAGCCGGTGCGGCGAGACGTCGACGAGGTGCTCGCCGAATTCGGCGCGAACGGGCGAACCAACCTGCGACTGGAGGATGTGGCCGGAGCCAAGGACCCGAGGATCCGCCTCCTCCGAATCGACGATGCCTGGAGCAGCGTGGTGGTTGCGCACGGCGAGAGTGACGGCTACCTCCTGCTGAGCGTGCGCCGCCACGGCGAAGCCCTTGAGTGGGCGCGAAAGCAGCGCATCACCGAGAACAACCTCAGTGGCGGCATCGAACTCCGTGATGACCTGGCGATTTCCACCGCGGTGCGGGATCTCGGCGCCCATCACCCGGCTGAATCGCCGGACGCGAGACTGTTCGACCGCATTCCTGACGAGGAGCTGGTCAGGTTGGGCATCGACGAGGGAGTTCTCGCCGCGTGCCGGAATCTGCGCACCGTCGACGAACTCGACATTCTTCGCCCCGTGCTGCCGGAATTGCAGTACGACGTGCTCGCCGACCTCGCAGCCGGCGTCAGCTCCGAAACCGTCTGGCAAGAACTCCTCCAGAACTTCCCCCGCGCAGATGGGGGACAGGACAGCAGACCCGCCGTGCAGGAGCGGCCGGGCACGTTCACCGAGGCGATGAAGCGGTCCCACGGCCACATCGTCGTGGTCAACGATTCGGAAGAACTGGCCGACATCCTGCGACAGCCGTTCGACCTGTGGCGCGTGTTCCTTCATCCGACGCAACGGCGCATCGCCGAGCACCCGCCCTACAACGGGCCCATGCGGATCACCGGCGGAGCCGGGACCGGGAAGACGGTGGTAGCCCTGCACCGCGCTCACCACCTCGCCCGCAATGCGCAGTTGGTCAGGAAATCGATCCTGCTCACCACCTACACCAAGAACCTCGCCGAGGAGCTCGCCCGCAATCTCGACCTGCTCATCACCGACCGCGTCGTGCGCGGCCGGATCGAGGTCGCCAACGTCGACGTGATCGCCCTTCGCCACTTCCGGCAACGCCACCCGAACTCCTTCGACCGGGTCCCGGAAAAGGACCGGCGGACCCGGTGGCAGCAGCTGGCCCTCCGCCACCACCTCGGGTTCACCGCTGCTTTCCTCGATCAGGAGTGGCGACAGGTTGTGCTCGGTCAGCAGATCACCACGGCTGAGCAGTACCGCGAAGCCGACCGAAGGGGCCGTGGAAACCGCCTCGCTCCCGCGGTCAGGGACAAGTTGTGGTCCGCGTTCGAGGAATTCACGGCACAGCTTCGCGAAGAGAACAAGTGGGCCTTCGAGGAGATCGCCGATGAGGCCGCGCGGGTGCTGTGTGAGGACGACGCGAAGCCGTACCGGCACGTCATCGTCGACGAAGCCCAGGATTTGCATCCCGCCCATTGGCGCATGCTGCGCGCCCTCGTCTGGGAGGACGATGATGACCTGTTCATCACCGGCGACACCCATCAACGCATATACGACAACAAGGTGTCGCTGCGCAGCCTGGGCATCCGCGTCACCGGCCGGTCCACGAAGTTGCGCATCAACTACCGGACCTCCCGGGAAATCCTGTTGTGGAGCACGGCCCTGCTCTTGGGTGAACGCGTCGACGACATGGACGAAGGCGAAGAGAATCTCGTCGGCTACCGCTCCAGTTTCCGTGGACGTGAGCCCGAGCCTGCGGGATTCGCTGACGAATCCGCCGAAATCGCGGCCGTCGTGCAGCGGGTCCAACGCTGGCTGTGCAACGGCATTCCCCCGGAGACCATCGGGATCGTCTCGCGCACCGGGCAGTTCGGTGACGGCCTGACCAGGGCGCTGAAAGCTGCTGGGATTCGTGCCGCTCCGCTTGGCAGTAGCGCGAAAACCAGAGGCGTCCGGATCGGCACGATGCACAAGATGAAGGGCCTTGAATTTCGCTGCGTCGTTGTCGCCGCCGTCAGCGCGAGCATGATCCCGCTGGAAGCTGCGATCGCCAATGCCGACGACGATCCCCAGCAACACCAGCAGGTTCTGCAAGCCGAGCGAAATCTGCTGTTCGTCGCGTGCACCCGCGCCCGCGACGCACTGTTCGTATCTTGGCACGGGGAGCCCAGCAGGTTCCTCGCGCCTGTGCTTTCCGCCGGGCGAACGGGTAGGTGACGCCGAAGGGCCCGCTGACCGTCATGCGCAGTGCTGGTCAGCGGGCCCTTCGGATCGCGCGGTCTCAGTGGGTGGCGGGGAGGGCGAGGGCGATGATCTGCGTGACCTCCGCGGGGTGGAAGTTGTCGTCACTGATCAGGACGACGGTGGACTCGCCGGTGCGCAGCCGGGGGCCCCACGTCATGCCTTCTACGTTGTCCACCGTGGAGAGTCCGAGATCGTGGAAGTCGGCGATGAGGCGCTTTCGCATGGGCTGGACGTTCGAGGCGGAGAGGGAGTCCACGGCCTTGACGTCGGTGGCGCCGCGGGTGGTGGCGTCGAACAGGCGGATCTTGAACCCGGCGCCCGCTACGTAGGTGCGCTCCAGCACGAGGAACCGGTGGGGATCGTCGGGGTGGGCGAGGATGGCGGGCACCCCGGTGTCCGGTTTCCGGGTGGTGGGTGTGGTGAAGATCGGTTCCAGCGGGTACGCGTGCTGGCTGCGCACGGTGCCGGCGCGGGTCTGCGTGGTGAGCCGGGTGAGCGCGCCGCGTTCGGTGGTCGGCTCCGGTCCGTCCTGGATCAGGGGTCCCTCCAGGGCGCTGGTGAGCAGGGATCCGGATTCGTCGAAGGTGATCGCTTCGAGGACCAGGTTGCGACGCGGGCCGTGCTCGTCGAGGGTGATCTCGTAGTTCGGCGGGAGCGGGAGCTCTCCGAGGTGGTGCCCGGTGGCGTCGGTCTTCCGGATGGACGGTTGGATCACCGGGTCCGGGCTGTCCGGGGTCTTCGGCCGACTTCCCTCTTGCGCCCACCAGTACTGGCAGGTCTGCGGGTCGACGCGGATCTCCTCGGGGTCGACGGCTTTGCCGTCGTTGAGGGTCGGTGGCGGGAAGGTGGCGCCGTCCGGCTGCCGGAACGGTTGTGTACCGGTGAAGTCCACCGGGCCGGCGCCATCTTCGCCGACCTGGATCTCGGCGGTGTAGAAGCGTGCGGGCTGCAGGTAGGAACGGTCATCGCTGATCAGGACGTATTCGCCGGTGCACGGGTCGCGGTCGATGCCCGACAGGCCGCCGACCGTGGTACCTGCGAAGTCGAGCTTGTGGGGCACGATCGCCTCGCCCAGCAGGCGCGCACCGGGGGAGCCGGGCGAGGCAGCTGCCGGATCCGTGCTCGCCAGCATGGACAGTGCGGTTGCGGTGGTCAGCGCAGCCGCGACCACACGAGAACAGGTATTGCGCATGTTGGTGATCTTGGCCGAACCACACGGTCCGCGCAGTCCGTAGATCGTGGGCAACTGCCTCCCTGAAAGCGGTGGCGAGCGTTGCAGTGCGTGACGACTTCGCCTGTGCAGAACGGCTTGCTGCGCGGGGCTGTCGGTCGCCGATCGGAACTGCGAACCCGAGCTGCGAAAGCCGGTGCCATGAAGCCCAGGTTCGATGCCGCTGATGCCCCCGACCCGGCATCGAACCCTCCGGCCGGTCGGCGCATTCCTCCCCCTCCCGGTGCGCCGACCGGCC